>JADKDR010000008.1 GCA_016714535.1 Bacteroidota bacterium | reverse complement strand
TTTCATCTACCGGCAGGTAGGCAGGTTTATACCATTCATAGTTTTGAAAAAGCCTTTGTGTATGTTTCGTCAAATCGGCACACATTTCGAACGGCAGAAACTTTGGGTGTTTCGCAATCATCCGTGCAAAATAATTCGAGTGCCATGTTTGTATAAACGCGTAGCATGCGCCGCATGGATGAGTATTGAAATGGGAATACATGAATGGTTGTCCCTTAGAAATCGCGCAGCATAAATGTATGACTTACTCTTGCTGACGATGATGGAAAGAATTCATCTTTTTGTGTAACTATCCCCCGTATAGGTAGTTTACACTATCCTGATTTATATTGCGGTATAAGTTGCCTTTTGCAGGTAGGGTTAACATCTTTGATTTCATAATAGGACGAGGGAAGTAATTTTTATCTCGTAATTTCCGGACGATGGGATTATAAATGTTGCGGCAAACTTGGGAACATCGGGGTTCGAAAATGATAAAAGTGGGGTGCTGCCTTTTGCGTTTATTTTATGAACTTGTTGTTGAAGCAGCTTATCATAAACGGTATCTAAATAAAAACTCTCGTCAGAATTAAAGTTGAATTGCAATGGTCTCATGGATGCTATATTCCGAAAAACACGGTGTCACCCTGTGCTTGCAACCTCGCATGAAATAGCAGCAGCCAAAACGGCAACAAAAGTAATAGTTAAATTTTTTTCATGTCTGTAACATGCTTTATATAGAACACCTCAAATAAACAAAAAATTTTTTTTCAAAATAGGATTACTACTTTCGCAGTCCTTTAAAAAAAAACGATTCATCTTGAAAATTGGTATCATCAAAGAAGGGAAAACTCCCCCGGATAAACGTGTAGCCTTATCCCTTTGCAATGCAAACAACTTATACAGCTATACCCGGGCATCGAAATAGTTGTCGACCGAAGTGGCATTCGCAGCATTCCCGATAGTGAATATGAGGCTGCCGGAATAAAAATTAACTAATCATGTATCGGATTGTGATTTGTTATTAGGAATAAGGAAGTTCCCGAAGAGAACCTGCTAGCAGGAAAAAAGTATTTATTTTTTTCGCACACTATAAAAAAGCAACCCCACAACCGCACCTTGCTTCAAACATTATTAAGCAAGAAAATACAAATGATAGACTACGAGTGTTTAGTGGATGAATCTGAAAATCGGATAATTGGTTTTGGCAGGTTTGCTGGCATAGTTGGCGCCTACAACACCATCCGCTTGCATGGCTTAAAGTATGGCTCGTTTACCTTGAAGCCTGCTCAGGATTGTGAGCATAAGGCTGAGCTTGAAAGGAATTGCGCAAAGCGCGATTAAAAAAAAATATTCGTATTGCGTAACCGGTGGAGGCCGGGTAGGTAATGGTGCATTAGAAATTTTGGGAGGCATGAAAATTCGTAAAGTGTCTGTGTATGAGTATATGATGTTCAGCTTTAATGAACCTGTTTACACACACCTCCACCTAATGACTATCAGTGTGCATCAGGATAAGTTACCCTGGAACAGCCCTCACTTTATGCGCATCCCGAAGAATATATAAGCACCTTTAATAAGTTCAACAACAAGACGGATATGCTTATTCACTGTGCATTTTGGCATCCCCTGAGCGCCTCGGTTGTTTACGTTAGAAGATATGGCAAGGCTAACTTTACCATACGTACTATTGGAGACATACCTGTGATATCAATGGCAGTATACCATGCACCACTTTTGCAACTACTATCGAAGAGCCATACTATGAGTGGGAACAGTACGAACGTCAGTATGTTAATGGATTTAGTGGAAAGCTCAATTTCTGTAATGGCAGTTGATAATCTTCCATGTTCGCTACCACGCGATGCAAGCGAAGATTTGGTGCAGAACTAATAACGAAAGTGTTCCCATCATTAATTAAAGCTGAGGATGATGGATTAATTACGCGGGCATCCATAACTAAAGATGGAAAGCTAACCGATCGCTTTACCTATCTTAGCGATTATGTGGCTTAATATAAGATAGTGTAAATTAAAGGATTGCTTAGGGTAGGAGTGTAGTATTGACATTAGGCTATTGATTTCGACTTTGAAATGGTCACGTGTTTATTGAGAAATTTGATTTGCTATAGATGCCTAAGCTATCACGAACTTTAACCTCATGTTAGCCTTCAGTATATTCTAGCGAAAGCAAGGTCTGCAAACAAGTAGCAAGTATGGGTGCTTACAGCCGCAAAGAGAAAAAATTTCTTGATTTTGAAGTTTAATTAAAATTAGGGGCAATATAATAACTGAGTGTGAATCAAAAGACCCAACTACTGATTCGACTTCAACAACTTTTGCAGTATGGTTGCTACCAGCATATTTATGGCCACTTTGTTTTCGCCCCCTTGTGGAATTATAACATCGGCAAAGCGTTTGGTAGGCTCAATAAATTTTGTGTGCATGTCTTTCACTACCGTGTATCTGTTAATTACCTGATGTGCGCTGCGGCCACGCTCGCGCATATCACGTTCTATAATGCGTATGAGGCGGTCGTCAGGTTCGGCATCTACAAAGACTTTTATATCGCACAAGTCGCGCACACGCTTATCTGTAAATAATAAAATGCCTTCTACAATAATTACATTATTTGGTTCTATGTTATTTACTTCTTTTAGTCGGGTGGAAGTAATATAATCGTATAGTGGTTGTTCAATTTTATTGCCCTTGCGTAGTTCGTGCAAGTGATTTACAAGCAAATCAAATTCTATACTTTCTGGATGGTCAAAGTTTATACCCTTCCTTTCCTCAATCGTAATGTGGCTGCTATCTTTATAATAACTATCCTGCGAAAGTATAGCAACCTGATTGAGCGAAAAAGAACTCATCACTTCTTTTACCACTGTAGTTTTTCCGGAGCCTGAACCTCCCGCAATTCCAATTATGAGCATGATTATTTTTTTGCAAAAAATACAAAATGACTTTTGAGTTTCATCATCATATTAAATACGATTAATATAACAATTGAAAAAATCAATAAATATTTCATTCCTTAATAAATTTCTTGGACAACCTTTCCTTATCCGTTTCCAAATATACAACATACATCCCACTCGCCCAACCACTACAATCCACATCCACTGTAGCGTAACCGTTATGTAAGGGCACAAAATTTTGTGCCCTTACCAATACTCCCCGCCCATCGTATATACTCACCGTTACATTCTTCCCTTGCAGCCCACTTGCATTTATAAACAACTTCTCCCATGCAGATATGTAAGTAATTTGAATTACTCCCTCTCCTTTGGAGAGGGCCGGGGTGAGGTTTGTCCACTGCAACGTATCACAAGGTGACCCCAAAAGCCGCCCCAATTCATAATTGGGATTATTAGGCAAAACCATAATAAGTGCGCTTGCCACCGAGGTAAAAACTAAATGGTGTAAAATTGCAATTATCACTATCGGGCTCATTTATTACACTTAGGTTTTCGTTTATATAGTTGTGCACACTATCTGAAAATGGATACATGAATGTGCCAACAGGGTTATACCAACATGATAAATAAATTTTATTGTTTGGCGCCAGTTCTAATAAGCCAGCATAAGCAAGATTTGTTATATCGGCAATTGTATCTTTACTTGCTTGCACATTGGCAGCTTGCAAATCGTATTGGATAACATGATTTAATGAATCATAATCATTATGCAATTGACTTAAATATAAATACCTATTGTTGGCAGAAATTTCTAAATCAAAAAACCATGGAAAGCTATCCACTTGATTTGCAACTGGATTTTCAATTCTTAATTCATTACTTAGTTCTCCATTGCATCTGTTAAAATCAAAAACAGTTAATAAAACCCCTTCGTTCCATACAAATTAATTTACTTCCATCTTTTGAAAATTGAACAGTAGTAGCATTATCAACAATAGCCTCACCATTATGTTGCTCATGGTGCAAATAAACACTATCTGGTGTAACTAAATAAAAATAAAAAGCACTATCGTAAGGTGGTTTTGTCCACTCTCTCACAACCAGCCACCAATCTCTGCCATTGCCATGTTGCACTGCCGCTAAGCCATCCGATGCTATAAAGTTAGTGCCTTGGTAAGGGTACATTTTTTTGAATGACAGCACCACGCCCGCTATCCTGGCTCATGTCAATTATTGAATAGTAAAACCGTGAACCGTAGTAACTCCAGCACTAAACATATAATATTTACTTATATCATTTGGAATAGGAACTGCTACATACCCCTATACCATGCAGTGCCAACTAAGCTATCACCACCAACAGCTATTTTATTTTCCGAATTATAAACTTTTGCAGCTTGAGGATATTGTGCATTTAATGCCTCAATGGACCCTGTTATACTAAATAAATACTTACCTTTTTTATCTGCCACACTGCTCGCACTACCTCTTGAAACACATATTGAAGAATCAATTTACGCCTATTGTATCAAATATTATTATACAGCTATCACCGAACACCCAAACCGAATTTCTGTTTTGGCCACTTAAACAGAATAAATAAAAACCACAAAAACCCAAAGTGCTTTCATTATTATTTTAAAAAAGGGCATCAAAATGATGCCCCATAGGTTACTTGGAAATAATTAATTTGCGTTACCAATACTTAAATCTAAATTGTACAACTGTGCAATGTAAACACCATTGGAATTGAGCTTATCACCATTTTGCGGGATAATGTATTTTCCATTGCATAAGTTGAAGAAACTGTCCTACCATATATATCCTCGCAATAATTATTTTATTAAAGCTTTTATTACTCGAAACCTCAATCTCATTTTTAGCTGGGTTTGGATTTACTTTAATCGTTACTAAATTAAATTTGTTGCTGTTTCTGTCACATCAGCCTTACGCAATCCTAACAAATAATAATCTTCCAGTCTAAATGCAACATAGCACGCGCTATAAACCGCCTCACCGCCTTCAATTGCTTTTGATAAGCGATGCTTTAAGTTGTGCGCGAGTCGCAGAATCTAATTCTAATTGCTCGTTATCTATTACATGGTCGAGATAAATTTGTGAGAGTACTTTTAAATTGGTATTGATTTGATTATTCGTGCTCATCGCCACTTTTTATCTGAGCTGCTTGCTTATTCTTGGCAGCTATGTAATCGCGCACATCTTCAAATTTGCCTATGTTGCTTGCTTCAAGTATCGAAAGATATTCCAAATAAGCCTGGTCGCTGGTGTCAGCCAAGTTGAGCAAGCAACTATCTCTATTGCCTGCACGGTAATACGCTTCATCGTCAGGTAATCGAAATAAACAGTATCCCTCTCCTCCCGCAAGCGTCCGTCGCTTGTGGCGCTATAGTGAATCGAGAATTGTATTGCATACCCGTTAATTTTTACGAAGGATAATTATTTATTTCAATCAAAACTTACTCCTCAACCTTAAGCTCAATTTTATTCTCAACAGCCTTTGCAAACTCCTCCACATTGCAGTAACGTATAGCCTTACCGTTACTAAAAAAAACAAAAACAGAAGATTGCAATTTATTTTCTCTTGCTAATTTTTTAAGCTCATTTAGTTCGGCTGCAGTTTTTACAAACACGAAATTGAATAACATGGGGTTTAATTTTGCTCCCATTACTTCTTCCATAGTGTGGTTTGTTTTTGTTGTGAATATATACACTGTGTGCATATTCATAATGGGCAGGTTGCATGGTTGTGCGTTTGCTTCGTGTGTTGCAATGAACATTGCAAAAAAGAGAGAAATACCAAAATGAGATTTTTCATAATTTTATTTTTTTTTAATTTATTTTTTTAGTAAAAATTGACTTCCCGCTCCCACAACCCCTGAAGGGTATCCAGCCACTTATACAAACAAAATTTTTAATTGTATGCTATTGTTGCGCCCTTTAGGGCAACGGCCAGAGCGAAGGCCGCATTTTCACATCTTTATTATTTTCCCCTGTAAATATATCATTTCCACCCACTCAGCATAACAAATAAATCCCTGTTTTATTTTTTCTAAATCTATTTCTGTTTTTTGTTTCACAATCTCCTGTTGCCAAATTTCTTTACCCATTGCATCCACTATTTTTAAAACATAACTTTCATTTTTAAAATCACTCAACTCAATATTTATTTTTGAGGCAAATGGATTGGGATTGATGCGCATGCTCTTAAAGCCCCCAAGTGGGGGTTTGGGGGTTTCGGGCGTGCCCACCCACTGCAAAGTATCACAAGGACTTCCCAACAACCGCCCCAAACTATAATCCGGATTATTAGGCAAACCCCAGTAAGTTCTTTTACCTCCAAGATTAAAACTAAACGGTGTAAAATTACATGCTGCACCAATGCTATCAGGATAATTAATTACGCCAAGATTTTCATTGTACATATTGCGTACACTATCGGGGTATGGGATTAATGGAAAACCCCAATCATAAGCACAAGTAACATACATTTTATTATCAGGGGCTAGGCGAATTGCGCCTATAGTTACAGGATATTTTATTTGCCAAAGCGTATCGCAACTTGCAGGTATATCAGTTGCGAATAAATTGTATTGCAATAGCATTGAAGTATCATTTGGAAAGGAGTACCAATTTTTGGCTACATAAAACAAACTATCATTAGGTGAGTAAGCACCCTCCCAAAACCATCTATCAATGTTTGAAGTTTGCTCAGGAAAAATAATATTGGGATTTGATAAAATGCCTGTGCAGCGGTCGAAATTGTACTCTGTCATTAGACCAGTGATGTTAATGTTCATCAGCTTATTGCCTTGGTTGTTGAAATATATTTTTTGCAAAACTCTGTCTGTTGCGTTGCCAAAGTCTTGTATTATGGGAGGCGAAATACCTGTTGACGAAACTAAGTAAACATAAAAACGATTTATATAAGTAAAACCAGCATCATTTGAATATTTTGTAATTATCCACCAGTCTTTACCATTACCACTTTTAATAGCTATTAAACAATCGCCAACCCAATCATTGACTATAAGTGGCGCATTTTTGACAATTATTTTTCCAAGGCCACCATTTGCGCTTTTATCAAGTATAGAAAAATAAAATCCCTTTACAGTATAAACACCACTATGAAAAATGTAAAATAAATTTGTATCATCTAAAGTTGGTACAAATAGAATTTGATTATAAAATGCTCTACCATTTAGTCGTGTGCCATTTTCAACTGTATCATTTGTATTATTGCATACACGAGTATCGTCATCAAAACTTGTTGTGCCATTATAGCTATAAAATTGAAGTACGCTATTAGAATCAGAAATACTCGTGCAACTACCACGACTAACTACGCTTGATGCAAATGACAACGGATTAGCTGTATTTACAAAGTTAATACCTGCACTGTCACCAAAGCACCAATTACTATTCATATTTTGGCTGTACGCAAAATTTACAACACAAAATAATATTATCAAATAATTACTTTTCATTTTATATAATTAAAAAAAGGTGCTGTAATGCAGCACCCGTGATAATTATTTGATTAAAATTAGTTTATGGGTTTCTGTATTTATTCCATTTATATATACATGAATAAAATAAACGGATTGTTGCAAACCGGTTGTGCTAATTATCGTTTGTGCATTTTCAATTTCAATCTCATTAATTTTTTTTTTCCAATGCAATCAATAATTTCTAAACTAATTTTATCTGATTTATTTTTCTCATAATTAAATAGCACATAATCTTTTGCAGGGTTTGGCAGGAGCTTTCCATTTTGCAATTTCAATACATTCTGATTTTGAATATTTGGTCGCCCTTTTCGCAATTGCGGCATTTCATCTATTACATCTATGTGGAGTATTGCCCTCGCCCAATACACCGCTTCGCCACCGTAAAACGGATGGGTATAAACCAAGGCATATAATTGTTCAATAATGGTAGTGTCCAAAATAGAATCATTATTTTATAACGCAACAAAATATTTTAATACAAATTGCTTGTTTGCATTTATAACATTGCTTGCATCCAATGCATCCACAATTGAAAGTGCAGTAATCTAATCACCGTCAGTTATTTTACAAATCACATCATCTATTCGTCCTTCGTCCGCACCATTCAATTGATTGTATTTGTTTTGATAAATGGCATCTTTATTATTATTTTGATAAAGTATAGTAGAGTCTGCATTTGCAGCATCAAAAAATGCGTCTTCGTTCGTTATTTCAAAATAGGTAGAATCGGGGTCGTTCCATGTACTATCGCGCACAGTTCGTCCATAGTTGCGCTCTCGTTCTATATCACTTACTATATTTGGTGCTGTGCAATCGGTTGTTGTGTTATTTACGGCTGTAGGAGTTATATATTGCTGATTTGAAGGCACAGGTCTGAACATAAAAGGTGCAACATCATTTACATCGTATAACCATAGTGGGGGTGTACCAACTGGCATTCCACTCCCATCCACTCTATTATTTCCACTAAGTGTTGGGTCATTATTATCCCATTTATTACCCCACGATGTACTTGTGATTGTGTTATTAGTCCAATCGCCTTGGTCGCTTATGGAGGTGCTTACACCTGTACCGTCAAGGTATGCACCGCGCCAACAGTTTGTCATTGTATTGCAAAATAAAACTGTACCTGTACACACGCTTTTAAAAGAAATACCTCGCCCACAATTTTCAGTTTTGTTTTGCGATAGTGTAATTAATGTACTGCCTTCAATATTTATTCCTGTAACTAAATCGAGTATTGTAACATCGGGTATTTGAGTATAATGTATTGGGTTGTTATTGTATAGTTGAGCAAATTGGCAATTTTGCACATTAATTCCTGTTTGATGTTGTAGTCCAATATCAACAATCGGTTTTGTAATATAAATTGTATTTTCAAAAACATTTAATTGCCCTCCACCATTGCCACACTTAGCATAGCCAAGTAAATTTCGCAACATTATACTGGTTGCTACATTGCGAGAATTATTATTGCTTACATTCAACCTCACCACAGTAGGCAAATAATTTTGTATATCAATACCCGCCCGGCCATAATTTGCCGCATCATAAAAACCACTTTGATTTATCATATTGTTATTAATATTGGCAATGGTATTAAAACGCAGATTTTCTAAACGAATGCCTATTCCACCTAATGGTGTTTTGGTAATAGAATTGTTGTTAATGTTTAGGGTGTTGGTAGTAGTAGTACCATTTACATTAAGTGCGTAAATGCTTGTAGGGCAATTTTCAAAAGTGTTGTACAGGGCATCGAGGGTGATGCGTTTGTTTTGCCACCAGCAAATAAATATTCCAAAATCGCAATTGGTGAAGGTGTTTGTTTTGTTTTGGTCACCAATATTTACAGTGGGGGTGTTATTGTAAGATACTGCGGTAATTGCAGCACAGTAATAAAGTTTTGTCCACGATGGTATTGCATTGGCGGCATACTGCAATTTACCACAATTACTAAATGTATTATTATAGCTATTAAAAGTAGAGCCAGTTGCCAATATGCCAAGCAAATTGCGGTTAAAAATATTCTTTTCGGCCACTGTAGCACCACCAATTTCGAGGGCAGTAACATTATTCAATCGTATATGATGTGCGGGTGCTATGCCTGCATAAGGTGCTTTGGTAAGTGGCCCTGCGGCATTTGTAAATGTGTTGCCTGTTATTTTCATATTTGAATAACTGCCTTGATCTAAAAACAAATCGGTATTGTTGCCGGCAAAGGTGTTGTTGGTAATGTTTAGGATACCGTTGTTTTGATTGTGCACAGCTTCTATTGCATCTTCAATAGTTGATGAGTTTGTAATATTTACAGTGCCTCCATTGTTTATAATGCCTTGCCACATATCGCCACAGGCATATAAATAGCTAGTGCCCTTCAAACTAATGTCGCATTTTGCTCCACAGTAATTTTTTCCGGTAGCTATGGCTAAGGTACAGCCTGTCAATGTGATTGTTGTATTTGAAGCAATTACTATGTCATTATTTACTTCATAAAAACGATTTTTGTGCATAATCGTTTACATCAAATTCATTCACAATATCACACTTCCAAACTCCAAGCCCACGTACACAAGCAAAAATATTCTCGCTACAAGCTTCCTTTTTACTTGCATTGCTACTTATTGCAACGCAAACTTTATTTGGCAAATTACCAGTAATATCGCTCCAACAATCATCAACATCACCCGTGTAAGGATTGTAACTACCACGATATACCCTGCCCGTAACAGCCCTGTACTTGTTGGTTGATAGGCAGTACTTAAATAAATAGTATGACGCCAAGGATTTACTTCTATTGAGTTTACTCCTCCATCGGTCTTATCCAGTAAGTCTAAATACATATTAGTAAATATATCGGTAGGTACAGGATTAGTGCCACACGGGTTGTTGTTTACTAAGGTATTCGTGCAAGCGGTAGGAAATTCAGAATTAAATATTTCCACAAGCTTTGGGAGTGTGTTGTATGTTTTGTTAACTAAACCACACAAAACTCGGAAATGATTTTGTCCATTTATTGTATAAGGTACGATGGCTAACTTATCAGGTATAACATCAGCTGTGTTAAATGTAGTTGTACATATAGCGGTCCAACTTAAACCAGCACCGTTGTAACAGTGTGCAGTGTAGCAAAATTTAGCCCAGCAAGTTGATTAATTTTTTCATTAGATAAATAATTATATTGTTACAATTAAGAATACGGTATGGTAAAAGTATAGATTTAAATTTATATGTTTTACACAAGGTGTATAATATTTTTCTGCCTGAGATTAGCATTTTCACCTAATCACAAAAATGCTAGCTAGCAGTCTATCGAAATTTTGTACAAGATGCCTTGCTTATTGAGTAGCACTGTAACATAAACTTAATTACCTTTATTACAAATTATTTTCAAACTGCAGTTCGTACAATTTCTTGTACAATCCACTTTTATTAATCAATTCATTATGGGTTCCCTGTTCTTTGATTTCGCCTTTACTAAGCAGGTAAATGCACGTAGCGTGGTGTATGGTAGTAAGCCTGTGCGCAATTACAACACTAGTTCGGTTGGCCATAAGCGATTGTGTTGCATTAGAAATTAATTTTTCGCTTTCATTATCAATAGAAGAAGTTGCCTCGTCAAGAATAAATATAGTTGGATTAGCCACCAATGTGCGTGCAAAGGCTAGTAGCTGACGCTGACCTGCACTTAATTGTGTGCCTCTTTCCTGTACATTAAATTCCAAACCTCCCGGCAATTGCTGTATTAAAGGATGCAGGCCTACACTTTTGCAAGCTTGCTCCACAGTTAGCCTGCTAATTCCATTTTCAAAAAAAGTAATGTTATTGTAAATGCTATCTGAAAACAAGAACACATCCTGCTGTACCAGCCCAATTTTTGCGCGCAAACTATGCAGTTCATAATGTTGAATGGGTATATCATCAATCATGATTTCGCCCTTTTGTATTTCGTAAAAGCGATTGAGCAACGCGATAATTGTTGTTTTGCCTGAGCCGGTTGTGCCTACTAAAGCTGCCATTTCTCCGGGTTGTATGGTAAAGCTTATATTTTTAAGTATCCAATTTTGATCAGCATCTTTTTTAGTATTATCATATTGGTAAGTAAAATAAACATTTCTAAATTCAATTTTCCCGCGAATGTTTGTAGCACCTGTCTTTCCTGTATTTTGTGTTTGTTCATCAGCACCAATTAGTTTTATAATACGTTCGCTGCTAAGCATACCCATTTGTAGAGTATTAAACTTATCTGCCAACTCACGTATTGGCCTAAAGAGCAAGTTGATGTACATGATAAACGAGACAATAATTCCGAACGATGGTTTGGTATCAAGCATTTGCAGAATACCATACCATAATAACAGGCCTATAGCAGTTGCGCTAAGCAACTCCACCACCGGAAAGAAAATGGAATAATACCAGATAGATTGAATATTAGCTTTACGATGTTGGGCATTTATCTCTTTAAATTTTTTATACTCTTGCTGCTCACGATTAAAAGTTTGAACAATCCGAATACCTGATAAATGCTCTTGTACAAATGTGTTTAGTTGTGCAACAGCATTGCGCACATCATTAAATGTTCTTTATATTTTTTGAAAAATGCGGGTAGCAATTAACAACACAGGTATCGTATTAACGATATTAAGGTCAAGCGCCAATCAACATAAAACATAAAAGCAATGATGGCTACTAATTGCAGTAAATCGCTTATAATTAGTAGTAGGCCATCGGTAAAAATGTCTGCAATGGTTTCCATGTCACTTATCAATCGGGTAACAGTAACTCCTATGGGAGTTTTATCAAAAAAGGAAGTACGGAAGTGCAATAACCGGTGAAATAACTTTTTTCGGATATCTTCAATTACCTGCTGCCCAAGAAAATTCGTGTTGTTAGTGTATAGAAATTGCAATATCGAAGAAATCAAAGCAGTACCAAGCATTAATATCACACAAACTATCAACGAGTGTTTGTTGCCCTGCGGGATATATTCATCAATCGCTATCTGAGCAATATAGGGCCTTAAGGGTGACAGCAAGGCAAGAGCAAGTGTAAGAATAACGGTAACAATAAACGTGGAGTTGTATGGTTTCACATACAACATTACTTGCTTAAGTAAATTAAAGTCGAACGCCTTACCGCTGTTTTTGCTATCCATGATTAATTTGTATTGCCAAGCATCCAGGGCAAACGTATATACTTATTGTTAATAAATGGGTAGTTAACTCCTGAAAGATAAAGTCCATAAGGTTCTTCATTCTCTCCGGCAAGTTTTCGATCGCGACCATGTAATATGTTTTCAAATTGGGCAACCGTCATTTTTTCACGACCTATGATGAGCATAGTACCAACCAGTGCTCTAACCATACCGCGCAAAAAACGGTTCGATTCGATTCTGAAGTAAGTAAAGTCGCCAACGTTGACCCATTGTGCATGCTGAATGCTACAAAGGTTGGTTTTTGCTTGCGTGTTTGTTTTGCTCAAACTTTTAAAATCTGTATGCTCCTTTAGTAGTTGGCATGCCTCATTCATTGGCGCAAGATGTAATTGATCGTATTGATATAATGCAAGATGATTAAGAAAAGGATCTTTATAATGAGTAATTACATAATGATAACAGCGCGAGGTAGCATCAAACCTTGCATGGCAACCATCATCAACCGGGTAAAGTCCCAACATGGCTATATCATATCCAACTATGGAATTAAACTGATAGATAAATCGAAAGGAATCGATTGTTTGATTCGTGTCAAAGTGAATATAATATTGTGTGGCATGCACACCGGTATCTGTACGGCCACAACCAATACACTCAATTTCTGATCCAAGTAGGGTTGTTAAAGCCTTATTTACTGCCTCTTGTATGGTATGCGCATTTTGCTGCACCTGCCAGCCACAATAAGCAAAGCCATTATATCGTATTTCGGCAAAGTAACGCAACTATGTTTTTTTTTAATTTGTGCAAAGGTGCATTTTAATTTTTTTCATTAAAATAATTCGATTGGGTTTTTAGTTTGTGTAACGTCTTATCACGAATTGTCGCTATTGCAGCTATATTTGTGCTTCTATACTATTGTACCAAAAATAGCAGGAATGGAAAAATAAGAGTAGTAGCATTTGATGATTTTGCTGATATCCGTGATATGTATGAGATATTGATAAATGGAGAAGAGGATATGTTGTGTAAATTCATTTCCTGATTGCAATAATGTTATTAAGCGTATAGAACAAACATTGCCCGATGTTGTATTAATGGATATTGCTATGCCGGGCATAAACGGTATAGAAGGCGTGCGGCTGTTGAAGTCTAAATTTCCCAATCTTAAAATTATTATGCAAACTGTGTTTGAAGATGGCGACCGCATTTTTGATGCAATTTGTGCAGGTGCCTCAGGTTACATTCTTAAAAATTCGACTCCCGAACAAATAGTGCAAGCCATAAGAGATGCTCATAAAGGAGGTAGCCCAATGACACCGCTCATTGCCGCTAAGGTATTAGAGCAACTGCGCATGGTTACCCCTGTAAAACAGGCACAAGAAGAATACCACCTTACCGAACGTGAAAAAGAATTATTGCAATTATTAGTGAAGGGTATGAGCTATAAAATGATTGCCGATAATTTAAAAATCAGTTACCATACCGTTGATTCGCATATTCGTAAGATTTACGAAAAGTTGCATGTACATAGTGCTACCGAGGCAGTAAGTAAAGCTATCGAACGTAGGATTATCTAACTATTATCTTCTATTACTTTCTAAAATTTTTCTGGATTCCCGCTTTAAAGCGAATTGGTAATAGTGAGATTTCATTAGCACCCAACAATGTTAGTTTAAGGACCTTCAAGAATTTTTTAAAACGGAAAAGCGGTTACTTGTGTGATTCTTGTTGTGAACAATTGCCACAAAATAAATGCAATGCATGTTTCATTTTTGCATTAAAGGATTTCCTTTGCTAAAAATAAGGCATCGTGCAAACTGTTTTTTCACAATCATTAAATCTACGTGCGCCCATTGTAATGGCACCAATGTTTCTGGTATCAAATGAGTCTATGATGCGCGAGGGTTTGCGCAGCGGCATTGCCGCTACGTTTCCAACTTTAAATTACCGTAATGATAATGATCTGAAGCAAGTGCTTCAACGTCTTTTAAGTTTGGACAAAATTGTGTATTCGGGAATGCTTGGTGTAAATCTGATTGTGCAGGAAACCAACATTTTTTATAAAAAGCATTTGGAAATTTGCAAGCAGGCTAAAGTTCCTTTATACATCACATCGCTAGGTAGCCCGCAACATGTGATTGAAGAGGTAAAACCCTACGGGGCAAAAGTATATTGCGATGTTACTAACATGATGCATGCACATAAGGCAGCAGCTGTCGGTTGCGATGGCTTTATAGCAGTAGGGCAGGGGCAGGTGGTCATGCAGGCCCATATCCTTTGAGTGTATTGGTACCCGCATTAAAAAGCGCCTACCCCAACAAGCAGGTTATTGCAGCCGGGGGCATAGCTAATGGCAGTAGTATATTAAGCGCCCTGGCAGCAGGAGCCGATGCCGTTTCGATAGGAACACGTTTTATAGCTAGCAGCGAAGCATCGGTTAGCAGGGAATATAAAAAGGCTATTGTTGATGCAGGCATGGGCGACATTGTTCTTACTGAGCGATTGAGCGGTACTCCCTGCAATATCATTAATACCGACTATGCCAAAAGCATTGGCTACAGACAAAACTTTATCGAGCGCTGGTTAAATGCTAACAAGCAAACCAAAAAATATTTTAAAGCTCTGGTGCAGTATCGCGGAGCAAAAAAACTTGAAAGGGCAATTATGCCTGGCAACTATCAAAGTTTGTGGAGTGCCGGCCAATCGGTTGAACTTGTTCATGATATACTGCCATGCGCAGAAATTGTTAATAAACTTATAGCTGAAACAGACGAAGAATTTTTAAAATTGTGTAGCCTTTTTTCCTAACCCAAATGAATTGGAAATTAATCATACTGCTTAGCAGCCCGGGTGTAATAATGGGATTGTTATCTGTATTAGGGTACACCCATAAGATAGAGATTTACCTTTGGATTTGCTTTGCCATAGCTACTGCACTTATCCTTGCGCGAAATACAGTAGACCGCTTATTTGTACATGCTTTGCTTATTGGTATTATTTGGGGATTACTTAATGCTATCTGCCAAAAGTTATTCTTCGACATGTATTTCAAAAACAATGCGCAACTGCACCAAGCATTTTCAAAATCTACCTGGGTGCCACCACACATGTTACCCTTGGTTTCGGGTCCTGTTATTGGTTTAATAGCGGGCTTGGTATTGGCCGCAATGTCCTTTGTTGCAAGAAAATTATTTTAATAAGGCAATCGCAATGGCAAGGGTTTACCCTCATTTTTTATTTCAGGTAATTACCATCTTTTATCTGCATGGCTGCTGCTATATTTTTGTACCCATCATACAAACCATTACTAACTTTTACACACTATAAAATTAGCTTTTCGTTTTTATTAAGGGGAAAAAAAAGCCGGTGGCACCAAACCTCCGGCTTTATACATTGTACTGTTTGTATCTTCAAATTACATGCTGCCAATAATGGCATCGCCAAACTCTGAGCATTTTACTAAAGTAGCTCCTTCCATCAAACGATGAAAATCATAAGTAACTTTCTTGTTTGCGATGGCACCATTTAATCCTTTTAAAACAAGATCGGCAGCCTCTGTCCAACCCAAATAACGCAACATCATTTCGCCACTCAATACTATACTGCCCGGATTTACTTTGTCCTGATTAGCATATTTGGGAGCAGTGCCATGGGTTGCCTCAAATATGGCATGGCCGGTTACATAATTAATATTAGCTCCCGGAGCAATTCCAATTCCCCCAACTTGAGCAGCAAGAGCATCGCTCAGGTAATCGCCATTCAGGTTTAGCGTTGCTATCACATCAAAATCTTCGGGGCGGGTAAGAACTTGTTGCAAGGTAATGTCGGCAATAGCATCCTTTATTAAAACCTTTCCCGAAGCCAAAGCTGCCTTTTGTTCATCGTTTGCTGCTGCTTCTCCTTTATCTTTTTTGGTACGCTCCCACTGACTCCAGGTATACACATCTGAGCCAAATTCTTTTTCAGCAAGGGCATAACCCCACGATAAAAATCCACCTTCGGTAAATTTCATAATGTTGCCTTTGTGCACAATGGTTACACTCTTACGTTTGTAATCAATTGCATATTTTATAGCTGCGCGTATCAATCGTGCAGAACCTTGTTGCGAAACAGGTTTGATTCCAATACCTACCATTACTTTGTTTTCACTCGATGTATCACCGGCTTGCTGTATCCATTCACTTACTGATGCTTCGGTGCCAAAACGTATTTTCTTAAATTCCTTTTCAAAGGCACCTTTAAACCAATCAAGAAATTTTTTATTGTCATCGCTACCGGCAGCAAATTCTATACCGGCATAAATATCTTCGGTATTTTCGCGAAATATAATCATATCAACCTTTTCGGGAAATTTTACCGGTGAAGGCACTCCCGTAAAATATTGCACCGGACGTAAACAAACATAGAGGTCCAAAATCTGACGCAGTGCTACATTCAGCGAACGTATACCACCTCCGATAGGCGTAGTTAGAGGGCCCTTTATTGCAACCAAATATTCGCGAATGGTATCAAGGGTTTCATCGGGCAACCAGTTTTGCGTTTTATTAAATGCCTTCTCACCTGCAAGCACTTCAAGCCATTCGATTTTTCGGCTGCCATTGTAAGCCTTATTAACTGCGGCATCAAGCACACGTACACTTGCTCTCCATATATCCGGCCCGGTGCCATCTCCTTCTATAAAAGGTATTATCGGATTATTAGGCACAATCAGTTTGCCGTTTGCTATTTTAATTTTCTCTCCACTCATAATATATTTTTTTCAATTGATTTTTCGGGGCGCAAAATAGAAATACCCCTGCAACATCAAAGTTTTAGCAAGTTTATATTTTTTAGGATGCGCTCAGGTTGTGAATAAATGTGCAAATATTATTTTGAAGAAATGAATTAATATCTATTTTTGCACCTCAAAATCCGGAAATAGTTACCCAAAAGTTTTCTAAACCCGTATTTACAGGCGATTCCGTAGCTCAGTTGGTAGAGCATTACACTTTTAATGTAGTGGTCCTGGGTTCGAGTCCCAGCGGGATCACAAGAAAATCACTAAAACCCTTGATAGTAAACAACTTTCGAGGGTTTTTTTTTGGCGGGTACAACAATGGTACAACATTTTGAGTTTGCAACAAAGCACTGAAACCCGCACCAGTAGCGGTTTGTAAGGCATCGAAAAATTTGCACATCGGGAACATTTTTTTCTGTTTTATATTGCTCTAATATCCCTTAAATTGCATTTGTTTGCAAGTTTATTTTAATCTTTTTTATCAACATCGAATTCATATAAAGTTGCTTTTTCTTTAACGAAATCATTCTGCATTAACCTAAAAGCAGAAAACACACCTGGCCTTCAGCCCAACTTTTGCGTCCTCTTAAAATAAAATTTTACTGGCACCTTAGTGCATCAATTGAAAAAAATCTCGGCATTATTCTCAAACCAAAAACCAACGGGAATGAAATCGCCATGCCGCACGCAAAAAAAACCTTAATGGCTGTATTTAATCGTGTTTTTAAAACCCATGGAAAATTCAATTGGAAGAAGAGAGTTGATTGGGGTTTTAAAAAACGAAGGCCGTAAATGTGGGCTGATAAAATGCCGTGTTTATTTGTACTGAAAAATGGGTAAGAGAAAACCAAAAGGACACTAGTTACAAGTAAATCAAGGCAATCCAAAGCAATACGAGTGTTGATATTAATACGTTATAACAGTAAATTTACATAAAAAAATCATGGCGTCCCACTTTATTGAGAAAGCTGATTTTAATACCATAATACCAGCAAGTAATTTGGATTTTATTACAGGAAATGATGATGATATTTTATTAGAGATGGCAGATGAAGCAGTTGAGGAAATGAAATCATATTTGGCAGAGAGATATGCTGTGAGCGAAATATTTGCTGCAAGTGGAGGCGATAGAAATAAAACTTTGCTGATGTATGGAAAGGATATAGCCTTATATCATTTATTTAGTAGGAGACATCAATACCGCATACCCGAAATTAGGGCCAAGCGATATGATGCCGCAGTAAAATGGCTAAAAAATGTACAGCAACAAATTATTAATCCAACACTATTGCAAAGTAGTGGCATTAAAACGATAATAGGTGGAGGAAATATTAAACGCGAAAATCATCAAGAATAATGGCAACAAAAACAGCAGAAAAAAAGTAATACGATAATCCAAAAGATAGAAGTTACACAAATTAAAAGAGGTGCACAGGACATAAGTAAATGGCGCAATGCTATACAATCTGCTGAAAGCATTACAATGCCAAGGCGAATATTGCTGTACGATTTATATGAGGAAATACTTGTGGATGGACATTTAACGGCTGTGATTGAAAAAAGGAAGCTGGCGGTAACAAACACGCCTGTAGTGTTTGTAGAAAAAGGAGTAGTGCATGATGAAATAACTGAGCTGACAAGCACAGAAGATTTTATTAATTTATTGCATTATATAATGGAATGTAAACTGTGGGGACATAGTTTGATTGAACTGAGTTTTGATAATAAAAAAATGCAACCGAAACTTATACCACGGAAGCATGTGGAACCGAATAAAGGGATTATATTAAAGCACCAATATGACCAAACGGGATTTAGTTACAGAACTGCACCCTATTTAGATTATTGTATTGAGGTAGGAGAAGAAAATGGACACGGATTGCTAATGAAAGCTGCGCAATATGTAATTTATAAACGTGGGGGATTTGGAGATTGGGCGCAATATTCTGAATTATTTGGAATGCCATTTCGCATTGCAAAATATGATGGGTATGATGAAAAAACACGAAGTGAATTAGAGACGGCACTGAGGGAGGCTGGTTCTGCTGCTTATGTGGTAATACCAAAAGAGGCAGATTTTGAATTTATACAAAACAATGCAGCAGGTAGTAATGTGCTGTATGAGGGGCTTATAAATTTATGCAATAAGGAACTCTCGAAATTGATTTTAGGCCAAACCATGACCACAGAAAGTGGCGGTGCACTGGCACAAGCAAAAGTACACCAAGAAGCGGAGCGTGATTTACTGATGGCGGATAAGTTATTTGTAAAAAATGTGCTGAATGATAAACTCATACCAATACTACAAAAGCATGGATATACTACAGGAAAAGGAAAATTTTATTTTAATGAGCAGGAACATATAGATTTGAAAACAAGATTGGATATGGATTTAAAACTTGCTGAAAGAATAAAAATTGACGATAAATATTTTTACGAAACATATAATGTACCTACACCAACAGAAGGTAAGAAAATAGAAGAGGGTACAACTAAACAAGAAGAAATAGTATGAGTGCTTTATTTAATTTATATGGCCAAATAGCTACTGCCATAACAGACAATGTACCCGAAATAAAACATGTGGATATTGATATTGGGCAATTGAAAAAAGAGGGTGCAGAAATACCTGTGGTATATCCTGCGGTATTGATACGAATAGAAAATGTATATTGGAGAGATTACGATGCTGCGAAACAAATTGGTGTGGTACACTTGCGGCTAAAAATAATTTACCCTTTTGAAAATGAAACTGAATATTACAGCGCCCCACATGGAGTACGTACCGAAATGGCAACCTTTTATGCAATAGTTGAAAATGTTAACAGGTATGTAAGCCTTATAGCACCAGGCACATTTACAAGATTAAATAGGTTTAATGAAGCGCACTTAGAAACGAACCCAGAAGAGCAAAAATGGATATACGGTTTGGATTATTACTGTAATGTATATAGTGATGGTAGCGATTTTATTGATGGTGAATCTTTTGATTTTGATTACGATTCACTTTTGAAATTTGATGCTTTATTAGATAGGACATTGAGGGGAAAGAAGGTGGGGTAAATATTGAGGAACAAGGCAAGGCAACGCGTTTGCTTGTAAACACTTGTGCCAAATGGGTTTAAAAGGGCATGAATAAAAAGAATTACTTCGATTATATCGCACAATGAGGCTAGAAACGACTTTGTATTTACAGCAAAGATTTTAATAAAAGGTGAGCACTATTGTTTTATTTTTTCTGTTTTAATTTTATTGTTTTATATTTGTTTGGTTTATTTTACTCAAAAAAATAAAAGATGAAAACAAATAATTATTTGCAAATAACGGGGTTATTTATTGTATCTCTGATTACAATTGCAACGCCAAGTTTATTTGCTCAACAGAGCAATGTTGCAAAAACGGATATTGAAGGCAAGGAATATCACGGACAGAAGGCAAGTGAAAAAATATCAGATGCCTCCTTTGTGTATGAAAAAACAAACAGCCCTTATCCAGCTTTTGTAAGATTTGAGAAAGAACAGCAAAAATCTTTTGCTTCTTTTTTACCCTGGCTAAAGCAAACATTCAAGACAAGTTCTGACGTTGATTTTAAATTGACCCAAAAGAAACTGATGATTTAGGGATGGTACATTATCGCTACATTCAGACTTACAAGGACATACCTATTGAATTAACAATGTATATCGTGCATGTTAAAGATGGCTATGTAACTTCTTTTAACGGACATGCATTGAATGTTACTACAAATCTTTCATCTAAAGCCACAGTGAATGTGGTGGAAGCAATGAATGCAGCAAAGAACTACGTAGGCGCATTGAAATATAAATGGGAAGATGTATTCTGGGAAAAAAACATTAAGGAAAGCAAGAAAGATATAAATGCAACTTATTTTCCTAAAGGTGAATTGTACTGGTATGCTGAGGATATTAATACACTTGATAAAAAAACAAATCTGCGGCTCGCATATAAGTTTGACATATATTCTTCCATTCCTGATAATGCACAAAGAGTATATGTGGATGCAAAAACAGGTGAAGTATTTTTAGTAAACTCTCTTAAGCATAATTAAAAAAAGACAAAACTAAAAACATTATGAAAACCAAAATTATCATTACTGTCTTACTTGCTTCTTTTTCCTTCAATTTTTGCAAAGCACAACAATGGGTTACCATACCAGATCCTAATTTTGTGGCTTGGCTAAAAGATATATATGGAGGAGGATTCGCAGCAGAAATGAATGGGAATATGCTTAATGTTACCTCGGCTAAGGTTCAAAATTGTAAATCTTTGTATCCTGATTATGCTAATATTTCAGATTTGACAGGGATACAATATTTTGGATTACTTAAGACTTTATATTGTCCTGGCAATCAATTATCGAGCCTTCCCACACTTCCTGCAAGTCTAAAACACTTTACCTGTCGGAATAATCAGTTTACAACCCTTCCTACACTACCTGTCGATTTAATATCTTTAGACTGCAGTGATAATCCGTTAACCAACTTATCCACCCTTCCGGCTTCTTTATGTACTTTAGTTTGTGATGATAATCAATTAACGAGCCTTCCTGCGCTTCCTGCGTCTCTCGAACGTTTGTACTGTAATCGCAATCTATTATCGAGCCTACCTGCACTTCCTGATACTTTATTGTATTTAATTTGTGATGATAATCTGTTAACAACTTTACCTACTCTACCTGCCTCTTTATGTACTTTAAGTTGTGATGATAATCAATTAACAAACCTTCCTGTGCTTCCTGCATGTCTAGATTTTATAAGGTGTAACTACAATCAATTGACGAGCCTGCCTTCACTTCCTTTTGGTTTGTTTACACTTCATTGCGAGAACAACTTGTTAAAAAAACTTACCGCCACTCCCCAGTTCTTTAGTGAAACTTAGGTGTGGTAGCAATCAACTTGACAGTTTGCCGGCTCTTCCAGCGCTTCTTAGGAATTTCTTGTTGACAGTAATACTAATCTAACCTGTATGCCAATTCTACAAGAATTTGATGGTTTTGAGATTGATTTTTCAATTGCAGGAACGGCAATCACTTGCTTTCCCAACATTATACAGCATGCCAATAATGTGGTTACTATAGATACGATGCCTATTTGCACTGGCCCGTGTCCGGATCCGCATTGTAAACCTGCAACTGTGGCAACTCTTTTTTCTAGTGGAACGCGTAATATCTTTACTGAAAAGTATGTTACTACTCCAACCGCCAAGTGGAGGCTAAGAGATTCTTGTCAGGCGGCTTCTATTTGGGTCAAAAATTGGAATAATGGTAATGTTGTAGAAATAGAAGATACTGCCAACAAATGGGTTTCAAACAATAAACGGTTTGGGGGAACAGTTTTATGGGAAGTAAAGCAGGCATATAACTATTTTCTGACTCACGGACGCAACTCTTATGACAACGCTGAGGGAACAGTCGAAGCATATATAAATGCTGCTGATACTGATGGTGCATTTATGACAAACAATGGTACAATGGAGGTCGGTGCGGAAGTAGCCTGTCAGATTCATGGTGTCCGCTTGATATTATTGCTCATGAATATACACACGCTGTAACATTTGCATCAGCTGATTTAAACTATTCCTATGAGTCAGGCCTGAATGAATCATTCAGTGACATATTCGGTGAAGTAATAGAAAATTATGTTACGGGAAATGACTGGCTAGTTGGGGCAGACCGAGCAAGCGGAGCCTTCCGATCTTTGGCAAATCCCAATACATATGGACACCCCGATACTTATTTAAGCACTAATTCTTTAGGACCCTGGTATACGGGAAGTGATGACTTTGGTGGAGTTCATACAAATAGCGGGGTTCAGAATTTCTGGTTTTATTTATTGGTTAATGGTGGCAGTGGAACCAACGATAATAATGATGTATATAATGTTCAAGGAATTGGAATGTCAGCTGCTGCGAAAGTTGCATATAGTAATCTAACGTCATATTTATGGTCCTCCTCTGATTACGCTGATGCCCGTTGGGGCTCCATACAAGCTGCAATTGATATATCATTCGGTAATGAATGTTCTCCTTTAGTCCAGTCTGTTACAAATGCCTGGTATGCTGTTGGTGTAGGGGGTCCATTTATAAACATCTCTGCTGCGGGTTCTACTACTTTCTGCCCTGGTGATAATGTTCAATTGAGTACAGCAGTTGCAATGGGATCAACATATCAATGGAAAAAGAATAATGTAAATATTCCTGGAGCGACCAATTCATCATATATTGCAACAGCAAGTGGCAGCTATAAAGTAGTAGTAACAAGAACCTGTGGATCTGTAACCTCTAATTCAATCACAGTTACGGTAAACCCATCGCCTTCAGCAACTATTACAGCGCAAAGCTCCACAACAATTTGCAACGGAGAGAATGTAGTTCTTTCAGCAAATGGGGGTACAGGATTCACATACCAATGGCAAAAGGGCACTACCAATATTGGTGGAGCAAATTCCAAAACATATTTAGTATCAACAGGGGGCACTTACAAGGTTATTGTAACAAATGCATCAGGGTGTTCAAGCCTTTCATCTGGAACAGCTGTAATAGTAAAAAGTGTTCCTACATCTGTTATCACTCCTTCCGGAGCTACATATTTTTGTGCCGGAGATACCTTAGTATTAAATGCAAATTCTGGTACAGGATTGACATATCAATGGAAAAAGGGTTCTACCATTATAGGTGGAGCTACTTCCAAAACATATTTAGCATCATCAGGGGGCACTTACAAGGTTATTGTAACAAATGCATCAGGTTGTACAAGCCTTTCAGCTGGTACAACTGTAACAGTGAAAAGTATTCCTTCAGCTTTAATCACCCCTTCTGGACCTACAAATTTTTGTACAGGAGGCTCCTCTGTTTTAAATGCGAATATGGGTACAGGATTGACATATCAATGGAAAAAAGGAAATTCAAATATTGGAGGTGCAACCTTATCATCTTATACCGCAACCGTAACAAATAATTATTCGGTAATCGTGACCAATTCAAACGGATGCAGCAAAACTTCCAATTCGGTTTTAGTTACCGGTCCACCATCTGCTGCTATAACAATTACAGGATCACAAACGATTTGCCCACCGGGGACAGTTACTTTTTCAGCACCGACAGGCAATGGGTTAACCTATCAATGGTTAAAGGATAATCTTAATCTTCCCGGTGCAATAGCATCTAGTTACGTTGCTACAAGTGCCGGCAACTATAAAGTTACTGTCACCAATTCATTTGGCTGTTCAACTACATCCGGACCAAAAACAGTGACAGTAAGCTGCCGTTCCTATATAGCTGCAGATATTGAATCAAATGAATTTCTTTCAATATATCCAAATCCAAATGCAGGAACATTTATTTTGGAAATGTATTCTGAAACAAATCAGGATAATAGCATTATTGAAATATGCAATACATTAGGCAATCGATTTATCGATCAAAAATTGACTTAATGGAAGGAGAAAATATAAAAGAAATTGCCCTAGATAAATTATATCGGGAATTTATTTCAAACCCTGAAAACAGAAAAGAAAACATTCAATGAAAAAATAGTAAAAGAATAAAAAACATTACAATACGATGGTCATGGTGTTTGGATGATTGCTACTACACCTTTGTAATCGTTTCTGCGCTTGCGGCCACCCATGCGTATGAGGGCAGAATAGATGTCACCATAATAAGTTGGAGCGTTTAGTTGCTCGAAGAAATCAACTGCGCCTAAAGCACGTTCTACGCAGTTTGCTTGCCAAAGCAATACAACACCGTTGTCGTTTATTGTGCCTGCTGTGCCTGGGGTTTGTACTAGTGGCGTACCAGCATTATTCGCAACGAGTGTGTTACTGCGTTCCATAATCCAAAAGCCATAAATACGGTTTATAACACCTGCCGGCAGGTCATATTCTTTAGCTGCATCACGGTATTGAGTGACGTTTAATTCATCTACTAATTGTTCGTACATATCGGAATCTACCATCATGTAGCGGTCTTCTTTGGCTACGTTTTGTTTGTTGAGTAATAAGCGTGCAGCTTTTACATCGGCAAGGGAAAACTTTTTGCGTGTACCTGTTGCTGATGGTAGATGTGCATTAACATTGGCACCTGAGGTGCGAACGATAGCCCCACCTGTTTCTACACGCCAATTGTACAACATCCAATCGGCAACTAATTCGCGGATTGCACTTTCTGATTCGGAAAGGACACTGGCCATTTTATCGTAAGATAATTCTACGGTGTCGGCATTGGGAATTAGAATTGGGTCGGATGTAAATTCGTCCAACGGATATGTTATATCAATGTCGGTACGTGTTGTGACAGATGCAGGTAACGATGAACGATTTTTACAATTGCAGGTGCTGCTCCTGCATTGGGGATATGTACTACTTTCCATTTATTACATGTTGGTCTGCCTTATAACAGTAATTAAGGAAGTCATTGTTTTTAAACAAGCTTGCTTGTAAATGATTAGTCCAGATTTCTTTTTGTATAGCCATTTTATTTGATTGTTTTAAGCCTCATTTCAACCTTATATAATTGATTAGGTAGAATTAAGCATATTTGATTATAGTGCTGATAGTTTTGGTGTTGTGCCGTATTCTTTTTTATAGAGTGCAGAGAATTTAGCCGGATTGTTAATTTTCATTTCTGCAAGCAAAGCAGGAGCCTTCTCTTGATACTCACGAAAGGATTTATATTCATCTTCTGCCTCTACGGTTGCTAATTGCGATGTAATGCTTTTATAAGGCGTTATAGCATTAATAGCAGCCTTGGCTGCATCAAAGTTTGCTTCGGCCAAGATGGTAAAAACAGAACGCTGTTCTTCACGAATGCGATTTGATTGAATTGCATTGGCAATGAGCCGTTCTTTATTTTGGAAGGTGCCTTTTTTATTGCACCATCAAATATTTCGTCAACTAATTTATATTTAAGAGCTTGTTCAGCATTAAACCAATTATCCTTACCCCTTTGCATCCATGCAGATTCAATTTCAGCAGCTTGCAAACCTGTTCGTTCAGCATAAATTGAGATTAGTGAATGTTGCATTTCATCCATCAAGGAAGCTGTTTCTCTCAGCTTATCAGCATCACCATGCGATGAACCTGAAACCTTATGAATCATTAGTTGAGCATATTTGTTTATAAATATTTTTGAGCCACCCAAAGCGATAATGCTTGCCATGCTTGCAGCCATACCGTCAACGTATACATGTATTGTTGCGCACGAATTTTTAAGTGTGTTATAAATGGCAATACCTTCAAATACATCACCACCACCTGAATTAATACGGACATTTATATTTGAATTAGATCCTTCTACCTTTTTAAATTCGGCTATAAATTTCTTGGAAAAGTCATTGGTGTCATTACCTATATAACCATATAAGAGAATTTCGGCAGGTTTTGGCGTGTTGTTTACTATATAATTATCCGTCATTTTATTTTATTTCCGTATAAAAATAATGTTTATATTTATGCAAAACATAGGTGTGTAGCGGCTTGCATCGTGTTGCGCTCAATGATACTTAGTTGCACAGAAATAATATTTAGCTCGATGAACAAATAACCTCAACCTTAATCCCTCTGCAACTTGAGAGGGGAGAATACACCTCACCCCTAACCCCTCTGCAACTGGGGAGGGGAATAAATAACCAAGGCATAATTTATTTATAGATGACTACAAAACAAAAAATAGAAATTGCAAGAACTATGTTCTTGAATATAGAAAAAACACAAAAGGAAATTTGTGAAATAGTCATGTGGACGGAAAAAACTTTTACCGAACAAAAGCAAAAGGGTAAATGGACTGAATTACGTGACACTAAAAGTTTGACAAGGCAGCAAATTATTTCTATGTTGCATATTCAACTTTTAAGAATAGCTGATGTTGCAAAAGATGAAAGCAGAATACTGAGCGCACGCGAAGTAGATTCAATTGCAAAATTAGCAGCCTCCATTGACAAGCTTGAAAAGAAAGCAACTATAGAAACTTACATAGAAGTTGTTGAAGAATACAATAGGTGGCGTATGATTGTCGATGTAGATTTCGCGCAACGGAATAATCATTTTCAGGATTTATTTATACAAAGTAAAATAGTGAAACCTCACCCCTGACCCCTCTCCAGGGGGAGAGGGGAATGCGACCTCACGCCTGACCCCTCTCCAACGGGAGAGGGGAATGCGAACTCAGCACTAACTCCACTCCAACAGGAGCGGGGAAAGGGACCTCAGGGCTACAAGTTGATTGAATAAAAAACCATAACAATGAAAGTATCTAAGCAAAGTCTGACCAGGTGGCAAATGCACTGTACGAAGGTACAGCAGCAAACTGTAGTGGATGGTTTTGAAAATGAAATGTCAAAAGCAGAGCGGATAGAGCGAGCCAAAAACGACTATCAATTTTTTGTTGAGTATTATTTTCCACACTATGCAAAAAATAAATGTGGACAATTTCAGATAGACGCAGCCAATGAAGTTGCAAACAATAAAAAACTAAGGGCTTTGTTTGAATGGGCGCGAGGACATGCAAAAAGCACACACTTTGATTTAATGATTCCATTATGGCTGAAAGTAAAAGGAGAATTAAATGTAATGATACTTGTAGGCAAAAGTGAAGACAATGCAAAAACGTTACTTGGAGATTTACAAGCTGAATTACAATACAATCAACGATACATTCATGATTATGGCGAACAAATAAATGTAGGTAGCTGGGAAGATGGAAAATTTATAACAAAAGATGCAAAAGCATTTTTTGCATTAGGCAGAGGGCAAAGTCCGCGTGGATTGCGATTTCGTGAACATCGCCCAGACTACTTAGTAGTTGATGATTTGGATGATGATGAATTAGTACAAAATGAAAACAGAGTAACTAAAATGCTAGATTGGATATTAGAAGCATTGTTTAATACAATGGATATGGGTAAGGGAAGATTTGTTTTTGTAGGTAACAGGATTAGTAAAAACAGTGTGCTTGCACACTTTGCCCAAGTGCCGGGGATATTTCATACCGTTGTAAATGCACTTGATGAAAATGGCAATCCCACTTGGCATGAGAAATATACCAAAGAAGATATTCAACAAGTGATTGACACCATTGGAGTGCGCAGGTCGCAAAAGGAATTTTTTAATAATCCAATTACTGATGGTGCGGTTTTTAAACTAAAAGATATACGTTATAAGAAAATTGATCCCCTTGCCTCATACCGTTATCTTGTTTCTTATACTGACCCAAGTTTTAAAAGCGGGGCAAAAAGCGATTACAAAGCAACAGTGTTGATAGGCAAAAATAAAACTGGTGAGTTTCATTTATTAAAATCGTTTGTGGCCCAAACAACAGTGCGCGAAATGGTGAGGTGGCATTATGCATTGCAAGAAAATTATGGAATAGCAACGCCAATATATTTTTATATGGAAAGTAATTTTTTGCAGGATATTTTATTTGATGAATTTACCAAAATGGGAAATGAAAGCGGAAAGCAAATTCCAATTAAAGGAGATACAAGAAATAAGCCTGATAAGTTTCAAAGAATAGAAAGTATGCAGCCACTTTTTGAAAGGGGAATGATTTTTTTTAATGAAGATGAAAAGGAAAACCCGGGGACTAAAAAGCTGATTGAGCAACTATTGATGTTTGAAAAAGGCAGCCGTTACCATGACGATGGCCCTGATGCAATTGAAGGTGCAATATGGATGCTTAATTTCAAAACGAGAGTTGATATGCCATTGATTATTGGCAGGAGAAATGAGGGTTCTTATCTTAATTTGAAGCGGGTTTAACTGGTTGCGAGTTTTGGGAAAAGCGATTTGTGTAAGAGGGGTTAGGAACGTAGGTTGGTTTATAAAGTAGTTATAGTTTACTGTAAGGTAATTCAGTATGATTAAGGGTTAAGGCGTTGGAGAAATATTATCAAGTTTACCGGTACGCAAAATAATGTATTCCTCCATTTCCTCATAATTGGGTTGCCAGTCTTTTCTGAAAATAAATTTCAAAATATAAATGGATTTTTGAAATAATATTTTAATATGTAATTTATCATTTAGCGCAGGAGTGTAACCAAAATCAAAACAGTTGTAGTTATTCAAATCATTTTGATACAAAGTTTCATAAAAGCGGAGGTGCATGGTACTTTCATTGAATAAATCAGTTTTTTTATGATATATAGCTATTAAACCACCTACTATACAAGGGTTAGTTATGCCATGCCGATACAGAATCCAAGTTGCATTATCAATTGATAATTCCGGATTACATGTACAAAGTTTAATATGATGAAGACCCTGGCACATTTGAAAAAGTAACGCAAAAATAAAGAAATTAAGTTTAGTATCATGGTATCATCCGCCTAAGGGAAATGATACGATGATACCAATGATTATTTTG